>NZ_JAFNPI010000006.1:276-695 GCF_026535955.1 Snodgrassella sp. B3837 | reverse complement strand
AGCCTGTATATTGGCGCTGAATTCCTGTGTGACTTCACGCTGTGTATCCAGCTCTTTCTGAACTTTGTCTTTGTCAAAGTTATTGCTCAGGTAGCCGGCTTTATCTGCATAGTTGTCACTGCTGGTATCANGTATGAATTCCGGCTATGGTTTCGGCTACGCTTTTTCCGGTTTTCTGCTGTTGGGCAGCAGCATCCGTAATGATGATGTTGCTCGTATTGATGCCGCTGTGGGTGGTACTGCTGCTATGGCCACTATCATGTCCGAAGCCAAGGGACTTGCTGGCACCCGTTTCACCTTGATTAGCTAGGTTAATCTTGTCATTACCAGTAGGCTGTTTTTGTCCCAGTGATGAACCGCTGAGGCTGCCACTACCACTTAAACCAATACTACTACCACTGTAATCACTATGATTATGA
>NZ_JAFNPI010000006.1:0-199 GCF_026535955.1 Snodgrassella sp. B3837 | reverse complement strand
GAGCTGGTAGCCATTGTCACCGGCAATGATGCCGCTTTGTTCTGTTACAGCAGCATAATCGGCTTTGATTTTGCTTTTACTAAAGCTGGCAGAGGCGGATGCGCCATAGCCTACGGTAACCTGCCCGCTGATATTCTGCTGTTTGCTGTTGTATTTGGCTGTGTCCTGCAAGCTTTCGATATTTAGTTCGGCTGCATCA
>NZ_JAFNPI010000005.1:276-3914 GCF_026535955.1 Snodgrassella sp. B3837 | reverse complement strand
ATTGCCTTTGATGTTGAGCTGGTAGCCATTGTCACCGGCAATGATGCCGCTTTGTTCTGTTACAGCAGCATAATCGGCTTTTATTTTGCTTTTACTAAAGCTGGCAGAGGCGGATGCGCCATAGCCTACGGTGACCTGCCCGCTGATATTCTGCTGTTTGCTGTTGTATTTGGCGGTGTCCTGCAAGCTTTCGATATTTAGTTCGGCTGCATCAATCTGTACGCCTTTGATGTTGGTGGCACCGCCGCTGATGAGGCTGGTGTTGCCGCTGCTGCTTCCAATATGGCTGTTGCGGTAGCTGGTTTCGTCGCCGTTGCCATGTCCTTTGCCACGGTTGGCACCTGCGGTGATCTCGCATTAACCATAATATCTTTTTCACATAAAAAACCCACCTATATTAAGGTGGGTTGGTGCGGATAAATGGCCATGTTCCTTTTCATCGGCAGTTTAATCTGGCGACGTTTTACCATCTAGCCCTTACTTGTCGATAACGGTACCCTGTATGGTTCCTATTGTTTTAATATGGAACTATTTCACCTCGTGCTCTACGCTCAGCATCACGTTGTTTCGCACGATTCGATTGATAGGTTTCAAACGTGGGTGTTCCGCGATTTTCCATACACCTTTCAAACAAAGGTTGATTCCATACACCATTTGGGTAACCTTTTTCTTGAAGCCGATTTTCCGGCTTATTTGCCAGCTCTAGGCAATAGTCTTGATTTTTTTTCTCAGATCTTTTATTTGCGGAGACTCAGCATCATAAAAAGCATTCCTATCTTTTTGGCCTTTGATAATCGCAGCTCCTTCAGCATAATAACCGTTATACCAATCCGATATACTACATCCACCTAATAGCAGACTGATTCCTGTCACAATTAATAAGCGTTTTTTACATAGGCGGTACTGCATGACGTTTTTTACCTCCATTCTTATTGGTGTTCAGGAACTATTTCACCTCGCGCCCTGCGCTCAGCACGACGTTTTTTTTCTAGCATTGAACCATAAGCTTCATATGTCGGAGTTCCACGATTTATCATACAAAGTTCGAACATACCTGAATTAAAAATTCCATTTGGAAATCCAGTTCTTGCAACCCAATTTTCCGGCTTCGATGCTTGCTCTCGACAATAATCTCGATTTTTTCTTCTCAGCTCTTTCATTTGCGGAGACTCAGCATCATAAAAAGCATTCCTATCTTTTTGGCCTTTGATAATCGCAACCCCTTCAGCATAATAACCGTTATACCAGTCCGATATACTACACCCTTCTAATACTATACTAAGGACTGTCAGAATCACTAACCTTTTTTTACTTAAACGGGTCTGCATAGTATTTCTTACCCCCATAGTTAAAGTAGCGTTTGCCATTAATTTCATGAATTGGTATCTGCGTGGTTTTAACCGTCTTTAACGTTTTTGGGTCATAGGTTGTCATCTTCCCCTGCCGATTTACCCAATTGATAGTCCCATATTCTCCAATTACTAGTAGATAAAGCTTACCTGCATTGTGCGCAGCGTATGTAGCCTATGTCATTTGCTCTAATACAATAAAAGGCACCAGTATATATGCTATCACTTTGATAAACTGGCGCCCGCTGATTAGTTACTATTTAAGCTATTTCTGAATATTTGATGTAAATAAACTACCTCGATATAACAAAATAAACAAATTATAGCTGTAATGTAAAAATGAATTTCATTTTTCTTTTTTTCCTCTGCTTATGAATATTCTAAAAAGTTAAAAACCTTTTCTTCTCATACACTCTCTTTCAGCAGGACCATATATTTCACCTAACCAATCTTGCATTTCTTTCGAACCTACATATTCATTTTTTGGGCGTGGTAGTGAGCGAAGCTCTTGGAAACACTCGTCACTAGCTTTTTCTTCAGCTGGAGACAGTTTTTGTGTTTCTCCATTCCAAAAACGTACTACCCACTCATAACACCCAGATAAAAATAAAGAAAAAAAAAACATATTGTTATTATATTTTTAAAATATCTCATTTCAATTCGCTCCGTTCTTTGCTCTTGAAGGTTTCACTAAAACTGGTATAGATGGGTTATCTTTGTTTATATTATGATTTGGACCTTTTTTCCATTTATTATTAAATTCAGTATCATAAGGATTTTTATTAACTTTATCTCCCGTCAAGTTTCCATCTTTATCAATATTTCTTCCTTTTTCATCTACCAAAATATCTTTTGGTTTTTCTCTGAAATAACTACTGTGCGAATACATAAACGGTTTATCTTCTACACCACCTGTAGGTGGATTACCTCCTATTGTATACTGACTACGAAACAATAATAGTGGACTTCTACCCACAAAATCGGTGTAATGCACTGCTGAATATGCTTTACTTCCTTCATAACCATTTATTAGTAGCTGGTCTGCATACTGTTGTACATTAGTTGCTGTACCGTAAAATCTTGCTTCTCTTATTGGTATGCCGGTTAATCCATTTCGATTAGCATACTGTAGGGCATTACTTGCCGTCATCCCACCACGACTGTGGTTACTTAGGTCTATTTTATAGCCTTTTTCTTTGGCATACTCATAAAGTAATATATTTGCTTTCTCTGAATTGGTCAAAGGAAGGTGGCTACCGCCCAAATCATTCACTTTATCATAAAATGCATATACACCTTCTGATAAAAAGTTGCTGGTTGGCGGATTGGCAACTACATAGATACCATCTGCTCCTGTTTCCCACAAGTTCTGCTTAACCGCATTTTTTAATGCATCATTTAAAGGGTTGAGTATGCCAGGATTGGATATGGTTATTACACCTGTGTTCTGTCCAGGTTTGATTTCATTTATATCAAATATCTGTCTTTTATTCCCTATTTCTGCATAGGGACTGTCTGCATCTATCGGTCTGGTTTTCTTGTTATCGTAACTGTTATTGGAACAATATAAACCATCTTGTGCACAGGTTACATTCCATATCTGTATTGGTCTTCTGGCTGCTCTAACTGCGGGGTCAATAATAGCGTCGCCATCTGCATAAACCAGTGCAGCAGTATTACCATACCCATAAACCGTACCTAATATCATATCTGTATAGAAGGCGGCTTTGTCCCATTTATCGGCACTCCCTTCCAGTGCCAGTGATTCGTTAGTGTTATAACCATTTTTGCCATCTATATAGTTGTCCTTACGAATATTTTCTGCCTGTTGGCGTTTATTATCGGCGATTTTATGCAAGATATTGCGTAATTCTTGACGATTTTGGTCAAATTCCTGTGTGACCTCACGCTGTGTATCCAGCTCTTTCTGAACTTTGTCTTTGTCAAAGTTGTTGCTCAGGTAGCCGGCTTTATCCGCATAGTTGTCGCTGCTGGTATCGNGTATGAATTCCGGCTATGGTTTCGGCTACGCTTTTTCCGGTTTTCTGCTGTTGGGCAGCAGCATCCGTAATGATGATGTTGCTCGTATTGATGCCGCTGTGGGTGGTACTGCTGCTATGGCCACTATCATGTCCGAAGCCAAGGGACTTGCTGGCACCCGTTTCACCTTGATTAGCTAGGTTAATCTTGTCATTACCAGTAGGCTGTTTTTGTCCCAGTGATGAACCGCTGAGGCTGCCACTACCACTTAAACCAATACTACTACCACTGTAATCACTATGATTATGA
>NZ_JAFNPI010000005.1:0-199 GCF_026535955.1 Snodgrassella sp. B3837 | reverse complement strand
GAGCTGGTAGCCATTGTCACCGGCAATGATGCCGCTTTGTTCTGTTACAGCAGCATAATCGGCTTTGATTTTGCTTTTACTAAAGCTGGCAGAGGCGGATGCGCCATAGCCTACGGTAACCTGCCCGCTGATATTCTGCTGTTTGCTGTTGTATTTGGCTGTGTCCTGCAAGCTTTCGATATTTAGTTCGGCTGCATCA
>NZ_JAFNPI010000004.1:0-631 GCF_026535955.1 Snodgrassella sp. B3837 | reverse complement strand
AACGATATCCTGTATGGTGGCACGGGCGACGACATCCTAAATGGCGGTGCCGGCTACGATATCCTTATTGGCGGTACCGGCAATGACACTCTTAGTGGTGGCAACTACGAAAAAGACCGTTACGAATTCGAAGCCGGCCATGGGCACGACATCATTACTGATAAAGGAAATTATTATGATATCAATTACCTCAATGAAATTGTGTTCAAAGGTGCCAATTTCTCTGTCGATTATTNTCAGTCGTTCCGGTAATGATTTAATCATCAAAGCCTATGGTGAGGACGATTCACTTACCCTGCCTAATTATTTCAACTTTAGCAATGACGAATATCGTTCTTTCAAATTTATTNATGTAACGCTTAATCCTCAGGATATCATTAATAAAATTACATTTATCCAGAATGGTGATGATAATGATAATATCATTACCGGATGGTGGAGTAATGATATTATCAGTGGTGGCAAAGGAAATGATACCCTTTACGGCAAAGATGGCAATGATATCCTCTACGGTGAAGAGGGTAATGATACGCTCAGCGGTGACGCAGGCAACGATATCCTGTATGGTGGCACGGGCGACGACATCCTAAATGGCGGTGCCGGCTACGATATCCTTATTGGCGGTACCGGC
>NZ_JAFNPI010000003.1:602-1488 GCF_026535955.1 Snodgrassella sp. B3837 | reverse complement strand
CGACCCCGACGGCAGCACCTGGCGCTACTACTATGATGAACGCGGCAACCTGCTGACCGTCATCGACCCCTTAAAACAACGCACCCACTACCAATACGACCAGCACGGCCAAATAACCAAAATCACCGATGCCAGAGGTGGGCACAAATACCTACGCTGGAACCCAAACGGCCAGCTTATCCAACACACCGACTGCTCCGGTTCCCTGACCCAGCTTGGCTACGATCGCCATGGCAACCTGACCGACATCACCAACGCCATCGGCAACAGCAGCCANTATCAGCGCCACCTTGCCCGATGGCCGCCAAGAACACTTCAGCGTCAATGCAGCAGGACAATTACTGACCTATACCGACCCAGCCGGCCACACCACCCACTACCATCGGGACCCCCGCGGACTGGTGCACCGACGTACCGATAGCGCCGGACGCAGCATCCGCTTTCACTACGACACCTATAGCCGCCTGACTACATTAACCAACGAAAACGGCGAGCATTACCAATTTCAATACGACGCCGGCGACCGCCTAACCGAACAGACCGATCTAGACGGACGTAAACAAAAGCTGACTTACGATCAGCTGGATAACGTCAGCGCCGTTCACTTTGCTGCCGGCAGCTCCGCCGAAATCACCCACCGCTTCACACGCGACGCCATCGGCCGACTGATTGGCAAACACACCCCCGACNCAACCTCATCAAAGTCGGCTACAAAAAAGCCGGCTTACCGGCAGAAGCTGCTGCGGACATCATCACCTTTCGCTACGACATCATCGGCAACCTGCTGAGCGAAACCACCGCACAAGGCACCCTCAGCCATCAGTACGACCAACTGGGCAACCGCATCGCCACCACCCTGCCGGACGGGCGCACCCTCAACAGCCTG
>NZ_JAFNPI010000003.1:216-577 GCF_026535955.1 Snodgrassella sp. B3837 | reverse complement strand
ACATCGCGAAGTCCTGCGTAGTCAGGGACAACTGAACACCGAATTCAGATACGACCGCAACAGCCGCCTGCAACACAAACAGACCCGGCGTGGCCACAACACCATCCTGCCCGACATCCTCACCGACCGCCGCTACCAGTACGACAACCTCGACCGGCTGGTGAGTAAAAAACATACCCGGCAAGGACAGACCGATTACCACTATGACCGCACCGGCCGCATCGAAAGCTGCCGCAACCAGGCCTACTGGGAAACCCTGCAATATGATGCCGCTGCCAACCTGCTGGATAAAAGACGCAACGAAGACAACAGTACCGACAACCAAAACCTAGTACGCTTTAACCAGCTACTCCACTTCCGC
>NZ_JAFNPI010000003.1:0-187 GCF_026535955.1 Snodgrassella sp. B3837 | reverse complement strand
CCGTACCCACAGCAAACAGACCGCCAGCGGTACCCAGTATTACCACTACGATGCCGAACACCGCCTGACCGAAGTTCGTATTGAAAAATTAAACTGTACTGAACGTTACGGCTATGTCTACGATGCCTTAGGCCGACGTATCGAAAAACACCAGATAGACCGGGCGGGCAAAGCCTGCAACCGTACC